>NZ_CP139987.1 GCF_034424175.1 Kluyvera intermedia | reverse complement strand
ACAAAAGCAACTGTCTTCTACAAATCATAAAAAAGTAAATCATGATGAAGTTACTGAGAAAAGAAGATATATATTCATGTATTTCCCAGATAGTTTAGATACTGGGATAATCGCATTCCATGATACATCTAGATTAAACGCAAGGACTCCTATAAAAAGGATAATTGAAAATGGATTCATGGCAAACACCCCTCCATTAGAGGCGCGTGTTCGATCATTATTACATGAGCAAATCCCTCAAGCAGTAAAAGACTCGCCTGTGACAGAGATTAAAGCCGTTGGGTATAAAGTAAGTAAAGATACTGCCGACGCCATGCGCTTAGTAGGTAATAGAACAACAGCCGAGTTTGTTGTAAAAAATAAAGGCTACTCAATGGGTCTGGTATCAGACTACCTAGACAAAAGTAAATCTCAAAACAAACTGATAGAACTGTTAGAACCAAACAGTGACAAGTTAAAAATAACAGTCCAAGTAAATGGTAAAGACAAGATTTATGAACTTAGGAACATAATAGCAAAGGGCGTGTCTATCACTTTAGATGATGCAAGTCTTAACATAGACCCTCTAACGAACGAACCTAACGAGCAAGACTTGCACAATGCTGTAAAAGAAGAAATAAATGACTTTCTTTCAGATATTTACGGGCAAGGGTATGCAATATGAACAAAATAAATATTTACTGGTTGATTGCAAACCACATATCTAGCTTAAAGGGTGATGATTCTAATCCATTACCCAAGGCAGACTTATGGCTTCATTTTATATCACCTTTGATAATATCAGCTTTAATCTGTTACTTTTTTAAAGTCATGCCTTCTTCGGTGGTTGGTATTATGGTTAACTTTGGATCAATTACAACCGCATTGTTAATGAGTGCTGTTGTAATGGTTTATGATCAAAAAAGCAAAATCATCGAAAAGGAAGAAAAAGAAACTGTGGTTGATAAAAAAACAACCTATAAGAAAAACATAGCCCTCTACAAAGAGCTATGCCAAAACATTTGCTTCGCAATACTTACATCAATAATTATTGTTATACTTTCTGCTGTTCTTTCATTTTACGACATTAAAATAACATCAGGAATTTCTTACTATATTTTTCTTGTTGCTTCTTTCTTTTGCTACGCCTTATTTATATCAACAATGATAACATTTCTAATGATCTTAAAAAGATTCAGCATAATACTGGATAACTAAAAATTAGTTGGCTTTCTTCTTTTGATAAAAGAAAGCCCTCCTACTAATACCAAGGTTTACCCACGGACTTTCACTCTCTTGCGAAGACAGGCTTTTTTTCCTTCCTCCACCTGAACTTATCTTTCCTCCGACCCTACCTCTAACAGACTGAATTTCAGAACTATGTGTTCGTTTTACATAATCATCAAAGCTTTCTTTGGAGAAATGGTGCACAGTCCATTTTGCGATGCTTTTAGCAATTCCCATCACTTCGGCATCGTCAAGAGGAGTTGGAAATTGCAAATTGTAAGCTCTGCCACGCTCGTAGCAGGCTTGTAGCCACTGATCATACTCCGGCCAGCCCTGACGTATCGCGCGGTAAGCCCATTTACGGATTTTATCAAATAGGGTGCAATTACGACCTAAACCGTAGTCGGCGATGATTTCTTTTTCGTTCGCAGCGTTCAGGTCAAGCGAATCGGCCAGCCAGTCCAGCGTGTAAAGTTCTGGCTGCCAGACAGCAATTTTCCAGTACCCGTGGTTCGGATTCTTGCAAATTAACCCCGAATACCCCACGTCAGCTTCCAATTTTTTACGTAGCGCGTTCTCTACGGCAGCAGCGTACTTCAGCGGCTTCATTTTTCCGTCAGGTGCGGTGCGTATCGAGGTTTTCAGCGCGTAAAGCAGGTGCGCGTGCCCGTTTTCGGGGTTGGTGATGGTCAGCGTGGGTGCGGGCGCATTGCGATCGCTCCAGTCGATTGCTGCACCGAGGCGGTCAACGTCAAAACCGAGCCAGAACATGGCGTGAGGCTGGTTGAACTGGATGTATTTCGCCAGAATAGCGCGCTCTTTTCCCGCGATACGTACACCAAAATGCAGATCGTCCGAAAAGTACGGCTTGTTAGGTAAGCGGTCGTTGAACAGGTCGAGGGCTGGGTTAGTCACTCACGCCAGCGCTTATGGCGGGCTGTTGTCTTGCACTCTGCATGTGCTAATATCCTTCTTAGGTTTTATGCCTGGCCCTGACTTCATATTCCCTTCCGCCAAGTTGAGATATGAATTCGGGGCTTTGTTTTTTCTGCCGTTAAAGTTACACGCGAACGGCGGCTTCTGTCGAACCCTTCCGTCATAAAGCCTTAATGTGAGGCAAGTTCCTGAAAGAATTTAGGGTTGGCCTGTATGGTCGCCAGCACCTTTGCCGCCAGTCCGGTCGGGTTACGTCTGCCCGTTTCCCAGCTCTTGATGGTGTCGAGGCTGGTACCAAGAACCTTCGCCATTTCATCCTGTGTCACGTTCAACTGGGCGCGGAGTGCCTTCACGTCAGCCAGTTCGTAGCGCGTGACGCGGGCAGGCGCTTTAACGCCGTTTTTGATCTCGACGGCTTCTTCGAGTGACGCTTTCAGTTCGTCAAAAAAACTCATGCTACACCTCGTCTTTCAGTAGTTTCGTCAGCTTTTTCAGGTCGGATTTTTCCGCGTCCGTCAGGCTGTCTTTGGTGCTTTTCGGGTAGGCCATCACCAGATAGATAATCTCGTCGGTGGCCAGAAAGTAAATCACCCGCGCACTGCCGCTTTTACCCTGCGTTCCGGTCGCCATTCTGATTTTTCTCAGCCCGCCAGTTTGTCGGATGAGATCGCCTTTGTCCGGTGATTCAATCAGCGTTTTCTGGAGCTCTTTGAGCTCGTCATCCGTGGCGATTTGCTTTATCTGACGGGTAAACATCGGCGTTTCGATAAACTCTATCGCATGGCTCACTGTGTCATTCCCTTTGTATTATGGATGTACATTGTACACCAAAATAATATTGCGTCTACGTGGGCATCCCGCATAGGCGGTGCTAAAGCGTCGGGCCGTGATAGCGGGTGCGCTGCTTTTCCAGTTTCAGCTGGTGTTCATGCTGTTTTACGAGCGCATCAACCGGCTGAGATTGCTGCTCAAGCTCTCGACCTGACCGCGCAAGCTGTTCACCTGATTGCTCAAGTGCTGACACGCCCTGTCGCTGCGGTTCAGTGCCTGTGAGGTAGTCTCGAACATGTGCTGCAAACTGCTGTAGCTTTCCTGCCACGCCTGATGCTGTTGCTCGTAGCTGGACTGTAAGCTCTCTAAGGCGCTCAGAAGCTGTTTTTCCATTTCGGTCATGGTTTTCTCTGTCCTGTGGGTCAAAATCGTTCAGGGCCGTTTCTGTGCGTTCTGGCGGGGTTACTTCGCGGTGTACTTCACCACCGTGTTGCCCGCCGTCGAGGTGTAGGTTTCCACGCCGTGCGCTTTCACCGGCAGCACCACCAGATAGCCGTTCTTCTGGCTGTCGTCGCTGTAGATCGTCACCCCCGCGCCGCTTTTCGCTTTTAGGCTCGCCAGCTGCTGGCTGTAGCCGTCGATGTCGCTCAGGCGTGAGCTGATGATCTGCCCCTGAAGCCAGATTATCCCGCTCAGGATGCCAATCAGGAGCGCGGCGCAGACCACTATCCAGATCAGCGCGGTGGTGACCGTGGCTCTGATCATGCCCGTTAGCCTGCCGTTCTGCTCGCGGATAGCGTTGCTGATGCTCTGCGAGCTTGATTGCAGTTCCGCGCTGATAGACGTTTCCAGCCTCCCGAACTCGCGCTTCACGCTCTGCTCGGTATCCTGCGCTTGCTGCTTCGATTTCTCCTCGAAGCCCTTCGCTAAATTTAAAATCTCGCTCATAAATCATTCCTTTCAGCCGGATGTTTCTGCCGCCGGACGGGTCGGCAATACTGATGCTGCTTTTGGTTTCCCGCGCCACGGTGAGGCCAATGCTTTCAAGCTGAATAATAACGTCCTGCCGGCTGCGTATCGCGCCCTGTGCCATCAAATTCATCAGGCCAGCGGTCAGCTTTTCCGCTGCCTGTTGTTTATCTCGCGGCAGGTCGCTGGCCTGCGTCAGCGGGCGGCGATAGGCGGGGTCATTGGGGTCACGCAGTCCGAGTCGGTCGTTGGTCAGCGTCTGCCAGGCGTTTACCCTGGGACGGTCGGCGCGGTCAAAGTAGGGTTGCAGACGTTTCCCACTCTGTAATTCGATGTTCGGGATCACGAAGTTCAGCTCAAGACGGCCTTTGTCCTGATGCTCAACCCACAGACAGGCGTACTGATCTTTGTCGAGACCGGTCATCAGTGTCTGTTCCCATTCGTCCATCAGCCGCGCCTTTTCTGGCTCTGCAATGTCGGCCTCCTGAAAGGACAGCACGCCGGAGGTGTAGCCGCGGGCAAAGTCACAGCCGTCAATCAGTTCGCGGGTGCGTTCGGCGTCTCCCCTCAGCACGCGGGCGTCACTACGCTGGCGATCTTTGCCCAGCAGGTAATCAACCGGACCACTACCCGAACCGGCACCGCGTGAGTGAATTTTAACGATCACGGTGCTGCTCCAGCAGTTCACTGAGATTGCGGTCAAGACTGTTTAACACCGCAAGCAGGGAAACGCGCTCTGTGGGGTTAAGTCCATCGAGCTGGTTAAGGCGGCGGGCGATCTGGTTGAGGTTGTTGCCTATCCCGCTGACCTGTCGCAGCAGTTCGGGCGCCACATTGGGCAGACGGCGCTTTCTGGCGGTGTGTTCTCCCAGACCGATCTGACGCAACCATTCAGCCAGATGGGTTCGGTCACACCGGTCTATCAGACGCTGATGCTCTGAATCGGTCAGGCGGATTTTGATCTCTCTCGTGCGCTTTTCCATTCTCACTCCGCTGAGAAATATTCGCACCCAAAGTGCGAAAGTTTCGCAGTGGATGCCCGGGGTTTCGGGGGGCGGCGAGCCCCCTGAACCAGTCACAGACGGCACCTCGTAGAGGGGACGCTGTGTGTACTGGCTTAAGGTACAATGTAGTATGTCAGATTCAGTGCTCGCTGCAAAAAAAAGCCCTCCGAGAAAAGAGGGCTGTTATCTGATATAGGCTTGTTTTAGTGCAAACATTTTTCAGCTATTATTCGGTAAAAATAAAACAATTAGCCATGGCAGGTATCTATGCACGCAGTTCATATGTCTTCTTTCAGAGTGTTGCTAAAAGCAAGGTCTCGGAAGTCCTTTAAGCTTGGTGAATTGAACAATGACCAAAATATAAAGGCCTATGAAATAGTAAAAGGGATTATTAATCGCAATACAAACATCCCTCTTGAAGATACCGATACTAAACTAATAGTTTCCATAATTCCTGGAAGCCTTACTTTTGACGATAACAAGAGAATTATATACGGGTATGTTAATGCCGGTCGTTATGGTGAGAACTACACCGTAAG